>NZ_VHTC01000069.1:0-3209 GCF_013048685.1 Vibrio sp. A8-1 | reverse complement strand
TACCGTTGGCTAAACAACTTGCCAAAAGAGATGTACCAGCTTTGGTTTATGACGCTGTTAACCTCGAGGGTGTTGCAATGACTTTACCTGAGGTGCAAACCATTCTTGATGGGATCACCGTAGGTGGTCATCGAATTAGTGATCAAAATATGGCAATGAACCAAGCTAGAGCATGGGAGTTTATTTTTGGCTTAGTTGATCAAGGTGAGTTCCAATTTAATAAAGAAACCGCCTTAAAAATCCACAATATCGCAGGCAAAGAAGAAGCGTTGGAGTGGGGTAAATTTCGCTCTGGTTACGTTTCTATTACGGGTTCAGAGTATGAGCCTCCGGCTCCAGATGAGTTGGACGAAAAATGGCTTGAAGTTGAGAGTCAGGTGAATAGCGAATCTGATGTTTACGATCAAGCAATTACTGCATTTTTACAAATGGCACGCGCTCAATTTTTTTGGGATGTTAACAAACGTACGGGGCGGTTCATGATGAACGGTATTTTGTTAGCTAATGGTTTCCCTATCATTAATGTGCAAGCCAAGCGTCAACAAGAGTTTAATACGCTCATGCTTGACTTCTATTCTTCTAATGACATGAGATCAATGAATAAGTTTTTACGCAGCTGTTTGGATGAAAAAATCATTCGTAATTTCAAGCTAGATCTGAAAATCGGCTAACAAACGCTTCAAGAGGGACTTCCAACGCGTGGCATTTTTACTGTGCGTTGATTTTGGTGGTTTCAGTATTATGCGGAAACTTGGTAGTAGCGTTGTCAGCCCCTTAAGCGGGCGTTATATGTTCTCAACTATTGGAGGCTTGTAGTGGCAGAAAAAAAAGGTCAACATTTGGTCCCAGAGTGTTATCTACGCTCCTTTATTGCTGATATATCTGAGATTGAAAAGCATAATCCTAAGCATGAAGCTGGTGTTTATGTTAGTTCAAAGGCGCTAGACTCAGGTTGGAAAATGAGAGGAGTAAAGCATAAGACGTTCAAAAAGTCTTATTATTACAATCTGCCGGA
This sequence comes from Vibrio sp. A8-1, assembly GCF_013048685.1. NCBI lineage: Bacteria > Pseudomonadati > Pseudomonadota > Gammaproteobacteria > Vibrionales > Vibrionaceae > Vibrio > Vibrio sp. A8-1. The sequence goes on along the minus strand of NZ_VHTC01000069.1, from coordinate 2,194 downwards.
AGATAATCCCAATGAGCCCTATATTGAGAATTTTCTATCTGGCGTGGAGCGGTTATACAGGACAAACTTGCAAAAGGTTGTAAATCGCGAGTTTGACAATGAAGTTCTGTCATTTCTGTCATATTTCACAATCCTTCAGCGCATTAGAGTGGATAAATTTATTACTTCAATGCAAAACTCATGGGATAAAGTTGCTAAACGGTGCGATAAATTTTCAGGTGGCAATCAGTATGCTTTATTGTTAAAGGATATAGTAAAAAGGCAAATTCCAACTACTGATCTTGGCGGGATTATTCACCCTAATGCTTGTATTATCTATAATAATACTAAATTTCCTTTTGTGACTTCAGATAACCCAGTTGTCCGAAAAAACTTGAATGTTCCCGACTTAAAGATGGTAATTCCTCAAGCAAATATTGACCATTTAGCGCCAGATTCTCATGAAAGTGCTTTTTTCTTTTTCCCGTTAACTCCTTCAGTTGCTTACGTTTCATGTGACTTAATAAAAGCGGGGTCAGCTTTAGAATTTAATGATAGTGAATTGATGAATATTCTTTATTTAAATTATTATTCAATATTAAATGCACACGAGTATGTCTATTCATCTGTAGTCGAACCAATTAGAGATGAAGCAGTACTTTCCGAGATACTAAAAATTGAAAAAAGTGGACAGCACATTAAAATTTATACAGATACTCATAGACTAAAGCTTAAAGGGCAGGTTATATCAAGCGATGCAAATAACTTATCGTTCTTATGCGAGCCAAATGATGATCTGACAAAGCTAAAGCTTGGAGAAAAAGTTAGTCTTGCTGAGGTGTATGAGAGTGGTACTAGTATAATAGGCAAGAGATATTGTTTAGTTCAAAAACTAGAAATAGATTCTGGTTTGGTGGTTCTTGAGTCCGATCTTCAATTTCACATATAACAAAGCGTTTAAGAGGGACAGCCAACGCGTGGCATTTTTAATATGCGTTGGTTTTTGTGGTTATGGTGTTATGCGGAAGCTTAATAGTAGCGTTGGCTGCCCCTTAACGCGGCGTTATAAACCAGAACATGTTTTTCGATAGGAAAATTATGAAAGTTGATATAGAGAAGATAGTTGGGCACTCGGTCTCATGGGCTATCATTGGTCTCTTGGTTGGTGGTATTAGTGTATTGATGACAGTTAATAGCTATACATCGGAATTACAAAAAAAGGAATTTGCGATTATTCAAGCTAACAATGATCTTCAGAACACGATATCTGAAATAAATATGTTGATTTATAAAGAAAAAAAAGAGATTCAAGAGTTCTCAGAACAAAAAATTGGAAGTATGTCCAGAGACCAAAAGAAATTACTATCTAAGTTTGAAGAAATTGATAAGTACTTACTCGAAGTAAAAAATGTAGATTCATATTACGGCTTACATGGAGACAAAATTCTCAGCGATTTTGACGAAAGTGAGATTATCAACAAAATCAAAACAGCTTCAAATAGAAGTGAAAAACGTTTCCTATATGAAGCCATCAATTACGATGGCAATAACTATGTTAGAGATATAGCTTTAAAAAAATATATAGACTTCTTGTCAGTATCGGATTTGGCTTTCTTAGCTAAAGAGTGGGCGCTACCAGATGATAGCATGCACTCGATGCTTCCATTCATTCCAACTCACTGGGAGCGAGATCTACTTGGCGCTGTTGGTGACCTTTTGACAGAAGAAAATGCAATACACTTTGAAAAGGCAATAATTAATGCTTTGGTTAATACCAATGAAATTTATGATAAAAAGTTTGCTGATTTTATTTGGTACACATACAAAAAATCTGATAGTGCAGCCGTCATTAAGTCGTTAGAGAAAATCATGCACTTGTTGAATGAGTTAGAGCTAAAGGAATCCCTATCAAACGCAAAAGAAAGGTATCATGAGTCCCTGGATAAGATTTCTGAGTCAGTTACAGAGTAAAACTGGTTTATAACAAAGCGTTTAAGACAGATTCCCAACGCTTGGCATTTTTCATTTCATCGTTGGGTTCTGCGCTTAAGGTGGTATGGTTAGGTTCAGTGGTTGCGTTGCTCACTACTTAACGCGGCGTTATGTTTTATTGAGCCTCAGCAAAATCAATATATAAATTTTAATGGGAAAACTCAGTTTGATTTAGACGTTTTCCTACTCTAATTTATTGATATTATGAGTTTATTGTTCTTTT
>NZ_VHTC01000068.1:0-3348 GCF_013048685.1 Vibrio sp. A8-1 | reverse complement strand
TAGGGGCTTTCTTTCTGCTCATAACAAACAGGATGAAGCACTGGAATGATCACTCAATAGTAAAAAGTGGATCAAGTGCTGAGTGTCACACTTTTTCTGTCAATAGGGGCTTGGTGAACACTTACTGGCATCGAGCATGCCTTCATCCATATTGATATCGATGATTTGTGCGCCATTAGCCACTTGCTCACGCGCCACGTCTAACGCTTCATCGTACAACTCTTCACGAATAAGACGCTTAAAACGTGCTGAACCGGTGACATTAGTCCGCTCTCCGACATTAACAAACAATGTTTCCTTGGCAATTGTGAGTGGCTCTAAGCCAGAGAGACGACAAGCAACGTTAAGATCAGGTAAACGACGAGGTGCCACGCCTTCGACCGCTTTAGCCATCGCAGCAATGTGCTCAGGCGTCGTACCACAGCAACCGCCCACCATATTCAAAAATCCGGCTTGTGCCCATTCAGCAATATGCTCCGCCATCTCTTCGGGACCGAGATCATAGTCACCAAAGGCATTCGGTAAGCCAGCATTAGGATGAGCAGAGACATAGCTTTCTGATATTCGCGATAATTCAGCGACGTATGGGCGCAGCTCATCGGGACCAAGCGCACAGTTAAGACCAAAAGAGAGTGGTCGAACATGGCGTAGAGAATGATAGAAGGCTTCCGTTGTCTGACCTGAAAGGGTTCTTCCGGACGCATCGGTGATCGTGCCTGAAATCATTACAGGTAATGCGTAACCTAATTCATCAAAGATACCATCAACCGCAAAAGCACAGGCTTTCGCATTAAGCGTATCAAATACCGTTTCAATCATGATCAAATCGCACCCGCCTTCAATCAAGGCTCGCGTCGATTCTGAATAGGCGTCAACCAATTGATCAAAGCTGACATTGCGGTAACCGGGATCATTTACATCGGGCGAGATCGAGCAAGTTCGGTTAGTCGGACCGAGTACACCCGCAACATAGCGTGGTTTATCGGGCGTTTTTTCAGTCCATTCATCGGCGATTTGGCGTGCTAGTTGCGCAGCAGCATAATTAATTTCTGCGCTTAATGACTGCATATCGTAATCGGCCATCGCAATGGTGGTCGAGTTGAAAGTATTCGTTTCTAAAATATCAGCGCCAGCGGCTAAATAAGCATGATGGATCTCTTTGATCAATGATGGCTGAGATAGAACCAAGAGATCATTATTACCTTTAAGATCACAATGCCAATCAGCAAACCTGTTACCTCGGTAGTCTTGCTCTTGTAACTGATAACTCTGAATCATGGTGCCCATACCACCATCAATCAGTAAAATTCTGTGTTTGAGTTGCTGCTCAATTTGCTTGGATACCTGACTTCCCACTGTAAAACCTCACTCCCTTGTATTTATTCCTCATCCTATCACAGTTTAGTTAGAAATCTAGACGTCTAAAAACCAGATTAATGATATCGAAAATCCTGCGATTAACAAAACCTAATTGTTAGAAAATGTTTGCTATTTGTTATCGATACAACGAAAATTTTAATTACACCTTGTTACATAATGAGAAAGAGAATGTCGGTCTACTACACCCTATGCTTTTTATCTGCCGCGGCGATGCTGATTGCTTTTATCAACAGTAAAATAATCAAGATGCAAACCACCATTGCTATTACCGCTGGTTCAATGATGCTTTCGATATTGATCATCATTGCCGGACAAAATGATTGGTTTTATCTCGCACAAATTGCCACTGATACTGTGACGAGAATTAATTTTGAAAGCTTTTTGTTAAAAGGCATATTAGGGTTTCTGCTATTTGCAGGCGGCTTGGGGATCAAACTACCCAATCTAAAAGAACAAAAGTGGGAGATTACCGTACTTGCTCTAGGAGCAACACTCTTCTCTACCTTCTTCATCGGCCTAGTGTTGTATGCCTTTTGTCAGTTTATTGGTATTCAACTTGACCTGATTTATTGTTTACTGTTTGGCTCCCTTATCTCCCCCACGGACCCGATTGCCGTACTTGCGATTGTAAAAAAACTCAATGCACCCAAGCGTATTTCGACCCAAATTGAAGGAGAATCGTTATTTAATGACGGCTTCGGATTGGTTATTTTTGTCACGCTATTCACGATCGCTTTTGGTCATGAAACACCAACGATTGGCAGCGTTACTGTACTGTTTGCTCAAGAAGCATTAGGCGGAATTGCTTACGGCTTTTTACTTGGCCTACTCTTTCATTACTTGATCAGTGCTACTGATGACCATTCTATGGAGCTCTTACTCACTATCGGTATCCCAACCGCAGGGTATGTTTTTGCTGATGTTATCCATGTTTCCGGTCCCTTAGCGATGGTAGTGTCTGGCATTATGATCGGTAACTGGACACGTTTTATCGGTTTTTCTAAAGAGAGTGAAGAGCACTTAGATCATTTCTGGGAGCTCGTAGATGAATTTTTAAATGGCGTATTATTTTTATTGATCGGTATGTCAATGTTGCTGTTTGAATTTCATCAAGAAGATTGGATTCTAATGGCCTTTGCCATTCCACTCGTACTATGTGGACGCTATCTGAGTGTGTGGATATCTTATTTGGGCTTTAAACGCTTTCGTCATTACAACCCATGGTCAGTGAGAATTCTGACTTGGGGAGGATTACGAGGTGGATTGGCGTTAGCCATGGCGCTATCTATCCCAGCAGGGGTAATGGTCATTCCAGATAAATTAATTGATGTGAAAGAATTGGTAATGGTGATGACTTATGCTGTGGTTGTATTTTCCATCTTAGTGCAAGGTTCTACCATTACTCCAATGATTGAAAAAGCGAAGCAGGCCGAGCCAGACAACACTAAAGACTGAGATGAAAATAGCCCTATAAGTTGATCGTTATAGAGCTATTTTATGCCTTATTTTCCCGTTTTATATGCCAATGTTGTGTTCTAATAAGTAAATAACCGAAAATAAAAAAGCCTTAACATTGCTGTTAAGGCTTACGATTTGCTATTAACACCCAACACACGCATCTTTTGGCGATTAGCGGGATCCGCTGCTTTGGAGACTGCCGAACTTAAAAATATTGTACCTAGATCAAAAAAGGTCTTAGTCAAACGACTAAGACCTTTTGTGTCTGGCAGGGGTGGAGAGATTCGAACTCCCAACACGCGGATTTGGAATCCGCTGCTCTACCAATTGGAGCTACACCCCTAAATAATCTTACAACTAAAGCCTTGCTGTTTAGCAAAGCTCTTTATCAGTGGCGGAGCGGACGGGACTCGAACCCGCGACCCCCGGCGTGACAGGCCGGTATTCTAACCAACTGAACTACCGCTCCACATTGTCTTGTTACTCGATAAAGTCTGATTGATGCTTTAT
>NZ_VHTC01000067.1:0-3699 GCF_013048685.1 Vibrio sp. A8-1 | reverse complement strand
GTCAGTTCTGAGTGAAATCATCACGTCAGTCGTTGAGAAGAAACCGTACCCGAACGTTTTTGATCTATAAACTGCACATGCTTCTTCAGGCATGGTAAGTCAAGATACCTCGGTGAACGCTTACGTCCGCTCCACGTTGAGAAGTCACCCTCTAACTCGCTAGCCTTGAGTACATGACAAGTACGTGCTTCTACGCGGCCCTTTTGTTTCTCGATTTGATAGGTGGTTTTGTCAATTGGGTTCGGCGGTGGTAACTCTCCACCCGCAATGCCTTGACACCAAAATTATGTGACTTAGTTCACTTGATCCCACATTCAACTTGAGTGATCTTTTTGTGGTGGCAATCTTGAGGTATGAATAAGAAAACATTACCTCCACCGCCAGATTTCGATTCGCCTGAAGAGGCAAAAGATATCATCAGCTTTTTATGGAATAAGCTGGCAGAGTTTGAAGACCGACTAAACCAAAACAGTCGAAACTCTTCTGTACCATCATCACAGCAGCCATTGCATAATAAAGCTAAAAATACTTCGCCGAATAGGAAGAAGTCTGGAAAAAAGCAAGGGGCTCAACCAGGTCATAAAGGTCATCGCCGACTGCTTCATCCAATTGAAGACAGTGCCTCGGTTGAGCAATATTTACCAAATAAAACATGCCACTGCGGTGGTTGCATTATTCCCAATAGAAAGCCTTTTAAACGACATCAAGTTTTTGATTTACCTGACATTTCATACACACTTATTGAGCATCAAGCCTTCAAAGGTGAGTGCTCATGGTGTGGTGATAAGCATCAAGCCGAGCTTCCAGAATACGTGCCTGATATTCAGATGGGACCAAATCTACACAGCTTTATCGCAATCCAAGCGACACAGCATCATCAAAGCATAGGTAAAATACAATCGATGCTGAAAGATGTCTTTCAGTTGAGCTTCTCTACCGGTGCGATATCAGCGGCTCAAGGGCGAGTAACGGAATACTTAGCGAATACTCATAAACAAATTCATGAAACAGTTAAAGCGGCTGAACTGATCATGGCTGATGAAACCTCACATCAACGCAATAATGATAAGCGCTGGATGTGGGCTGCACTCAGTAATGACGTTGCTTTTTTCCAAATCAACAGTGGTAGAAACCAACATGCTGCCAAGCGATTGCTTGGTGAGGCAGTTTCACACCTTTTAGTGACTGACCAATATTCAGCCTACAAATATATTGATGGCTCTAAGGGGCAGTTATGCTGGGCTCACATCTTAAGAAACGTTATCGCTATCGAGGAGAGCGTTTGCCCCGAAAACCAAAAAATCGGAGAAAAACTCAGTTTAATCGCTCATAGCGTATTCAGGTGCCACCATCGATATATCGAGAATAAAATTACGGAGAATCAATATTATCGTCGACTTAGGCGATTAAGAAAGAGCTGGCTTTATTGGCTGAAACTGGGTAGTTATCAATGTTCAAAACGATATCGAGGTCGATGTCGTAATCTCATCGCAGATGATGCTATGGTCTGGCGCTTTATGGATGACTCCAAATGTCCGCTAACGAACAACGCAGCGGAACGAGTTCTTCGTAATTACATATTGATGAGAAAGTGCTGTTACGTAACCCGTTCATATCGAGGAGACCTGTCCCGTGAACGGATGTTCTCACTTATCGAGACCGCTAAACTCCAACAGCTATCAGCTTATAACTGGCTGTGTGAAATCGTCGAGTATCATATGATCAAAGTGGATTATCAGACGCCAGCGTTTTTAGCATAACCCGACGTCAATAGCTCGCGGGTGAATAGTTACCCTGTGCGGCAGTGAACATTCACTAAAACAATCACCGATACAAGTGTTATTTCTAAGCTGCCTGTGCGGCAGTGAACTAAAATACGAAATGACGATACAGGTCTTTGGTTTTCTAAGCTGCCTGTGCGGCAGTGAACTATAGAATAACAACATAAAAATAAGTTACAACAAGCAGTTAGAGTAAAAAAGCCATTTTTACCCTATTTTAAATCACCTGCTGTAACTATTTGTATTTAAATATTATTTTTAAAGAGCAAAAAAATAGGGTTAAAACCAAGGAACCGTAGTGGTATGACTTAGCCCATAGGAATCAAATTTTCCGGATACTGGCAGTGGCTGCATTTCACCAAACTCAAAGAATTTACGATGTACCTGCTTGGTCGAACTGCTGAATAAATCTAGGTACGGATTATCAAAACCTTGGCTAAGCATTTTCACTTTGTAACGTTTTTCACCCTCTTTATCGATGCTACCGCGAGCGATCAAACGTCTGAGCTTCGCTTGACTTAAATTGCTACGCTTTACTGAGATTACTCGATATTGCACTTGTTCAGGAATAGCCAATATCTCACTCACTTGGCAGTAACCAGATAACGGACCAAGCCAGTTTAAACCTTGTAAATCATGCAAGAAGCTTGCTTCACCATGTAAGCGAAATAATCGCCCAAGTTTTACGTTAACTTCTGGAAAGCTGATGCCTATTTGATCGCTATTCAGCATCACCAATGCTTTGTGAAATTTGGTAAACACTTTACTGCTCAATTCGGCTTCAAGCATTTCTGCATCGGGCTTTAATCGAATATCAATGTATGAGTCCATATTTCCTCCTAAAGCCGTATGTTTGACACATAAGCCAAACCTTTTTTACCAAGATAAAAAGAGGAGACACCAGCATTTTCGATCAAGCTTTTTATTTCTTGTGCTTTGTTGCGATCAACATCGATATTAATTTCTATTTGACCACTAGCTTTCGTCATCATGGAAGTCACTTCTCCTTGCCCTTTTATCTTTTCTTTTTTGATGAAAGGATTACCCCAAATTGTTTTCTTTGATCCAGTGGTATATCGATCCATGAAATCTTTTTTGGTAAATCCACGTTTAGATATACCACTAATACCACCTGATTTAGTTTTCGCAGTGGCCATATCATAATTTTTTTCTAGTCGAGAAAGTTGAAGATAGAGTGCTGAACAATAAAGGCTGATTGGTGTAATCAAGTTTTTATTGTTTAAATATTCAATTTCTGGAAAATTTTTATTTAAAATATCAATAACTAGAGCCAGATTGTCATTTAACTCTATTGCTTTTTCTTTATTAAGACTCTCCAATCGGTTGATAATAATTAAAGGATCAAGTTCAATTGATACTTCTACTTGTGGTTGCTTAATAATAAAATCGCAGAGCTGATTGAAATCTAGGTTCAATACTCCCCAAAACTGCTGTGAATATTCAGAATTAAAAACGGGATCAGACACCTTAATCATACCAGTAAATGAATTCTGGTCCGTACTACCATTCATATTGCGAATAAAAGTCATTTCATTGGTAAACTGCGGCTTATCTGTAAAACTGACCTTATCTTCCAACTCTGAGAAATAATAGCTAGTTTCATGTATGTTACTACGAGCCTGATACAGTTTACGCTGGTCACCAATTAATCGATTAAGTATTCCCATTACAGTATCCAAAGTCGTTTCACATACTTTGAAATTACCCTCTTTTTTTAAGTTAGTCATTGATCCTAAAAATTCACGACCTTTCTTAGGAACCGGATCATTATTTGGTAAGTGTTCACCAAGCCCCTATTGACAGAAAAAGTGTGACACTCAGCACTTGATCCACTTTTTACTATTGAGTGATCATTCCAGTGCTTCATCCTGTTTGTTATGAGCAGAAAGAAAGCCCC
>NZ_VHTC01000066.1:0-3880 GCF_013048685.1 Vibrio sp. A8-1 | reverse complement strand
ACCAGCTAACAAGGCGTTAAAGAGGGATTCGCAACGCGTAGCATTTTCATTATGCGTTGATTTTATTGGTTTTTAGTGCAATGCGGTGAGTTGGTCGTTGCGTTACTCACCCCTTAACGCGGCGTTAACTTTCAAGGAGGAATAATGGATAGATTGTATGTTGCGTTGATAGCTCTTCTACTTGGGTGGGGGCTGTCTCAATTAACCGAATACGTGAAAAGCAAGCAAAAGACTAAGAAACTAAAATCGGCAATTGAACTAGAGTTACGAGACTTGGAAGAACTGCTTAAACAAAGAGAGAACACAGCAAAATCTTCTGCGCTCAATTATGGTCATAACCACAATTATGCGTTCTCACTCGGTGCTCCTATTTCAACTCCAGTATTAGATGCCTTTTATGCTGAAGTTGCGGCAAGTTTTACAAATGAGCAACGATACAATATTCGTGTGTTTCGTGATCATATTCGAGCTTATAGTTGCATCGTTGAATGGGCTGAAGAAATGGGTTCTGGTTATGAAACTCAGAACGAGATCGTTTTTAAGCTATTCGAGGCGTATAAACAGGCATCATTTGCATTGGTTTATATAAAAGAAGCCAATAAGGTTGGCGGTAGAGAAAAAATAGCTGATGATCATGAAAGCCTAAATAAACTTCGAGAAAGTTTTAAAGAGCTAAAACCTAAGCTTGCACTTAAAGAAAGTTAACAAACGCTTCAAGAGGGACTTCCAACGCGTGGCATTTTTATTATGCGTTGGCTTTTGTGGTTACGGTGTTATGCGGAAACTTGGTAGTAGCGTTGTCAGCCCCTTAAGCGGGCGTTATGTTTTATTGAGCCTCAGCAAGATCAATTCAAAAATTTTAATGGGAAAATCTGGTCTAATTTAAAGAGTTTTCTGTTCTAATTTGTTGATATTATGAGTTTATTGTTCTTTTTGGTGGCGATTGAAAGTTGAACGATGCTTGAGTTTATTTGGCCAACTCTGCTCTGATAAATTGTGTACGCAAAAGGTTCGATTGTTGCTGAAAGGTCTCTTTCTTTGTTGTTGCTGGTTCATTGATTCCGCAGGCTATTTCGCTTCAGCATGTTTGGGATCTCATGAACATCTTACTTGCTGACAGTGTTTGGTTAGCGCAAGTTTATCGATACTTTTGCGCTTTTTTCCGTATCTGCTCTGATAAATTGTGTACGCAAAAGATTCAACTGTTGCTGAAAAGTCTCTTTCTTTGGTGTTGTTTGCTCATTGATTCCGCAGGCTATTTCGCTTCAACTTGTTTGGGATCTTATCTGCACCAATGATTGCTGAAAGTAGGCAAGTTTATCATTTTGAGTTAAAGTGGGCGCAAGTAATAAATATTGTAAAAGTTCAATATAATCAATGAGTAATAAAACATAACAAACGCTTCAAGAGGGACTTCCAACGCGTGGCATTTTTATTATGCGTTGATTTTGGTGGTTACGGTGTTATGCGGAAACTTGGTAGTAGCGTTGTCAGCCCCTTAAGCGGGCGTTATGCTTTATTGAGCCTCAGCAAAATCAATATATAAATTTAATGGGAAAACTTAGTCTGATTTAGAGGTTTTCCTATTCTAATTTATTGATATTATAAGTTTATTGTCCTTTTTGGTGGCTATTGAAAGTTGAACGATGCTTGTGCTTTTTCGACCAACTCTGCTCTGATAAATTGTGTGTGCAAAAGGTTCGATTTTTGCTGAAAGGTCTCTTTCTTTGGTGTTGCTTGCTCATTGATTCCACCGGCTATTTCGCTTCAGCATGTTTGGGCTCTCATGAACATCTTACTTGCTGACAGTGTTTGGTTAGCGCAAGTTTATCGGCGAATGTGCGCTTTTTTCCGGCTTTGCTCTGATAAATTGTGTGCGTAAAAGGTTCGATTTTTGCTGAAAGGTCTCTTTCTTTGGTGTTGCTGGTTCATTGATTCCGCAGGCTATTTCGCTTCAACTTGTTTGGGATCTTATCGGCACCAATGATTGCTGAAAGTAGGCAAGTTTATCATTTTGAGTTAAAGTGCTGCGAACAAATGAATTTTTTAAAAGTTCAATGTAATCAATGAGTAATAAAGCATAACAAACGCTTCAAGAGGGACTTCCAACGCGCGGCATTTTCATTATGCGTTGGCTTAAGTGATTACGGTGTTATGCGGAAAGTTGGTAGTCGCGTTGTCAGCCCCTTAAGCGGGCGTTATGCAACTTATTTAACCTCGTCAATAAATAAAAGGATATTGAGTGGAAGTCGGAATTTTTCAGGTAGATTCATTTACATCAGAAGTATTCAAGGGTAATCCTGCTGGAGTTTGCATTACTGATACTAGCCTTGATGAAGCAACAATGTTGGCAATTGCTGCAGAAATGGCGGTGTCGGAAACCGCTTTTTTGTCACTTGATACGATGCAATTACGCTGGTTCACTCCAGAAATTGAAGTCAGTTTATGTGGCCACGGTACACTAGCGGTGGCTCATGTTTTAAAAGAGCAGGGAATGTATAAAACTGGTGAGATTCTTGAGTTTCAAACCTTATCTGGTACTTTGACTGCTCATCTTGATGAAAATAATATTCATTTGTTATTTCCATCACCAAACCTTGATATGAACGTCTCTTCAAACATAGATATACTCAATTTGTTAGGTCTATCGCAATCGAGTTTAATCGCTTATGGTGAGTTTGATCATAAGCAACTCGTTGTGATTAACAGTGAGTCAACTCTCAACGAGCTTGTGCCTGATTTCAGTGGGTTATCAAAACTGAAAGGTCGTGGTGTTTTGGTTACAGCCAAATCAGATTCTGGTGTGGATTTTGTATCGCGTTATTTTGCTCCATGGGTTGGTGTAAATGAAGATCCAGTGACAGGTTCAGCGCATTGTGCTTTGTGTGCTTATTGGTCGAAAGAGTTAAATAAATTGAATCTTAAAGGTTATCAGGCCTCAAATCGAGGTGGTTTTGTGGACGTAGAGCGAGTGAGTGAAAATCAAGTTAAGTTATCAGGGCAAGCAATAACCGTCTTTCAAGGCCGCATGAAAATTGCATAACAAACGATTCAAGACAGACTCGCAACGCAAAGCATTGTTATTATGCGTGTAGTTTGGTGATAAAGTCGTTATGCGGAAGGTTGGTAGTCGCGTTGTTCGCTGCTTAATCGGGCGTTATGTGTTTCCGTAGGAGATGGAATGCAACATATTGATAAATTGATAGAAATTGCAAAAAGAAAGTCAAATTTCGATGAAAATAACTCATGGTATCAAGGTTCTTCGACTTATTTGGTTGAAATAAAAAAAGAAGTTGATGAGGTTATTGAAGAGATCCCAAAAGATCGTTCGTGTTATCTCGAAGATGAATTAGGTGATGTTCTTTGGGACTACTTGAATGCCGTGCTATCACTTCAGAAAGAAAAAGGTATCAACCTTGACTCAATTATCGAAAGAGCTTGCCGAAAGTATGATGAGAGGATAACGGCAATTGAAAGTGGTATTTCGTGGGATGAAGTTAAAGAGAAACAGAAAAGTGAATTAGCCCGAGAACAATCGTTACAACACACATAACAAACAATTCAAGCAGACCCTCAACGCGTGGCATTTTCGTTTTGCGTTGAGTTTGGTGATTACGGCGTTGTGCGTGAAGCTGGTAGTAGCGTTTCGGGCTACTTAATTGGGCGTTATGTTTTATTGAGCCTCAGCAAGATCAATTAAACAATTTTAATGGGAAAATTCCGTCTGATTTAGAAGTTTTCCTATTCTAATTTATGTAAGCGTTCACCGAGGTATCTTGACTTACCATGCCTGAAGAAGCATGTGCAGTTTATAGATCAAAAACGTTCGGGTACGGTTTCTTCTCAACGACTGACGTGATGATTTCACTCAGAACTGACA
>NZ_VHTC01000065.1:0-4043 GCF_013048685.1 Vibrio sp. A8-1 | reverse complement strand
AAATATAACAAAGCGTTCAAGAGGGACAGCCAACGCGTGGCATTTTTATCATGCGTTGGTTTTTGCGGTTACAGTGTTATGCGGAAAGTTGGTAGTAGCGTTGGCTGCCCCTTAACGCGGCGTTATATTTCTCTTAAATTCAAAGTGTTACAAATTTAAAAGTTAAGTGGTAATGTGGGATTTTTGCTGGTTGATGATTTCTTGTGATGGATAGCTGTTGATTTGATCAAGTTTATCAATACCTAACGAACATTATCGTTTGGGCTCATTTAGCTGCTATTTTGATTTGGTTTACATTAAGGTTTGTTTCTCTGAGATTTATCATCAGAATCAATGGGCAAGCTTGAGTCAATTTAAAAATTAACTGTTTGTTTTTGTGCCAAAAGTTAGCTCAACTTACGTTAAATAACTGATGTTATTTGCTATTTTTAAAGGTTGTTTGGTGTTTCAGTAGCTATCTGGAACTGAAATATAACAAACAATTCAAGCAGACCCTCAACGCGTGGTATTTTTATTATGCGTTGAGTTTAGTATTTACGGTGTTGTGCGGGAAGTTGGTAGTAGCGTTTCGGGCTACTTAATTGGGCGTTATATTTCTCTTAAATTCAACGTGTTACAAATTTAAAAGTTAAGTGGTAATGTGAAAGCTTTGCTGGTTGATGATTTCTTGTGATGGATAGCTGTTGATTTGATCAAGTTTATCAGTACCTAACGAACATTATCGTTTGGGCTCATTTAGCTGCTATTTTGATTTGGTTTACATTAATGGTGTGTTTCTCTGAGATTTATCATCAGAATCAATGGGCAAGCTTGAGCCAATTTAAAAATTAACTGTTTTTTTTGTGCCAAAAGTTAGCTCAACTTACGTTAAGTGACTGATGTTATTCGCTATTTTTAAAGGTTGTTAGGTGTTTCAGTAGCTATGTGGAACTGAAATATAACAAACAATTCAAGCAGACCCTCAACGCGTGGCATTTTTATTATGCGTTGAGTTTAGTGATTACGGCTTTGTGCGGGAAGTTGGTAGTAGCGTTTCGGGCTACTTAATTGGGCGTTATGTAACTGTAGAGAAAAAGAGCGCAATATATTGAAATTAAAGTGTTTTTATCCTTTTTTATTTTAAAACAAACTTCTATTTCTCATGTTTTGTTATTCTAACTAATTGTTTTTATTAGGTATTTATAAGGTTTAAAAAGTCAGTCTTATTCCTGTTGATTTGGTTTTCGTCTTCTTGTTCTTCAAGTCTGTATTCTGAACTTAATGGTAAAGCGAGTTTGCGTTCAGCTTGTCTATAGTTATGATCCGCAGAATCAAGTTACTTTTGTAGTTGCCAGAATCTTTTCTACTGGGTCAATGCTGACTTTTCGTGTAAGTTAAATCGTGTCTGGCGATGCTATTTTTGGTAATGCTTTGAAATATTTAGTAAAGTTACATAACAAAGCATTTAAGAGGGACAATCAACGCGTGGCATTTTTGGTTCGGGTTGGCATTTGAGGTTACGGCAGGTTAGTTTGAGCGCTGTTTTTTGCGTTGCTTGCCCCTTAATGCGGCGTTAGCTGCTCCAGAAATTTTAGTTTTGTTGATAGAGAAAAAGATGAAAATATATCAAACACTTTTTATGGCATCATTCTTATTTGTAGCTGGTTGTCAGTCTCCAAGCTTTCAGGATTCAAATGATTCTTTATTACCACAAAATAAGTATAAAGGTATAAATTTTGATTCAATTTATGGCAGTTTATTAAAAAATATAGAGGTTAATGAACGCTCCTCCATATTAAAATTTATTCATTCTTATAAAGAGCTTGATAAGCCATACAGAATTTATCTTGATGCTGGTCTTCCTGTAAATGATATTGAAGAAGCGGCTAAAGCGCGAATGATTGCTCTTAAAAGTGAGGCTGAATCTTTTAAGTATGTATTTTCATATGTCAATTTAGGAAGTTATTCTAAGGAAAATAATGGTTTCCTATTATATAAAGAGGAAGAGAATGAAATTATTCATGCTTCGGGTTTATGGATTGTTGAACATAATAAATCGTACAATAGTACATGTACAGCCAAAGGTTACTGTGGATTAGAGCATAGTGATGGTTACTATGAAGCTCACATTGCTATTGATCTAAAAGATTGGTTCATTCCAATGTCTGTTGATGAAGCTAAATCTTTGCTGGATAGCACGATGTCAAAGCAGAAAAAGTTACCAGCACTTATTGTATTCAAACCGAACTCATGTGTTTCTGGTAAAGGTAAAAAAAATGTTCGTTCAAATTACAGCAACGACCAGCTGATTACATGCGATTCTGAGGTTTCCGAAGTATATTTGTATTCAAGTAGTACTTTAAATTCTTCAGATATTCCGGTTAGAACGTTAGTAAGAAAACGCAGCTAACAAAGCGTTAAAGAGGGACAGCCAACGCGTGGCATTTTTATAATGCGTTGGTTTTTATGATTACGGTATTATGCGGAAAGTTGGTAGTAGCGTTGGCTGCCCCTTAACGCGGTGTTATGTTTTTTATCACGTTTTGGGGCTATAATCGGGCTAACCTTTATTGATAGTAGGTGTGATATGAATCGAAAAGTTGAAGCTTACGGCGTTGATGCTGTTGAAAGACCGAAAATTAAGGCTAGTAAAAAGCTTGATTTGACTGGTGATGCTGGTCGTCAAATTGTGAAGTCTGAAACTAAACTTGCTTTGCGTACTCATCAGAAGACATTCACTAAATTGGCTGATATGTAATGGATATCATCTGTTTTCCTTTTGAACGAGTGATCGAAATTAATGCTTTCATCCTAAAAACGGAACCAGGAATGAAAGGAGCAGTTGATATTCCTAAGCTTCAGGGGGCATTAGGTCGAATCGATAATGCCATCGTTTATGAAGGACTGGATGATGTTTTTGAAATCGCGGCTAAATACACTGCTTGTATAGCGGTTTCACATGCGCTACCTGATGCGAACAAACGCACAGGTTTGGCTGTGGCACTTGAATATTTATCACTTAACGATTTTGAACTTACGCAGGAAAACGATTTACTTGCGGATGCAGTTCGAGATCTTGTTATCGGCATTATCAATGAAACAGATTTTGCCGACATTCTCTACGCTCAATACGCAAAAGAACAAAATTCAGCTCTCTAAACATAACAAACGCTTCAAGAGGGACAGCCAACGCGTGGCATTTTTACTATGCGTTGGTTTTTGTGATTACGGTGTTATGCGGAAAGTTGGTAGTAGCGTTGTCTGCCCCTTAAGCGGGCGTTAAATTGCAATCGAGGTATTAGATTATCAAAGTAGATATTTATGATGTGTTTATCGGTGAATCAGCATCCGGCAATCCTTGTGGCGTTGTAGAGTTAACTAGTTGGCTTCCTGATTCCGAGTTGCATCAAATCACTCGTGAAATTGGACAACCAGTTACTTCCTTTATTACAAAAATCGACGGACAATTTCATATTCGTTGGTTTTCATTTGATGGCGAAATTAATCTTTGTGGACACGGAAGTTTGGGAGCAGGGGCAGCCCTTCTTTCTAAATGCCCATTTGATAAAGTTGTTTTTCATAGTAAACATGGTGAAGTGATCATTTCGAAAAGAAATGACCAATATGCACTTGTATTGCCGAGTTGGCTTGGTCAGACTTGTACTGTGCCAACAGAGATATCTGATTTAGCTGTTGATGCTATAGATGTTTATTCTACACGAGACTTAGTCCTTGTTTTTCCTTCTATTGAAGCGGTAATTAATTTCCAACCAGACTATGAGCGCCTTAAGCAGTTAAATGAATATCATGCTTTAATCGTAACGGCATCCTATGGTAAAAGTGGTTATGTTTTAAGATACTTCGCCCCCAAGATTGGTATATCAGAAGACTTAGCGACAGGTTCAGCTCAGTGTTCTCTTGCACAATATTGGTTCAGTAAGCTTGGTTTGGATTCATTGAATGTTCATCAACTTTCCAGTTCAGGTGGTTATTTTGAAGTTGAGCGAATGTCAGAAAATTTAATCACAGTGCTCGCTCAAGCTAAGTTACGGTGTAATGCAATT
>NZ_VHTC01000064.1:0-4461 GCF_013048685.1 Vibrio sp. A8-1 | reverse complement strand
GTGCTCAAAGTCAGCAGTGGCCTGAATCAGGTTTTTCTGGTTTTGCATGGTGCCTTCCTTATATTGGATAAGCACTTAGTAAACCAGAGCTGGCGAGTTAAGTTGAGCTATGCTGCCGTAAGCTCACGGTTTATCGACTTTCACGCCTTGGCTTAGGTACTAAGGTGCGACTCATTGCGTAGAAGTTGTGGATCAAACTTAGAATCATGCTTTAGTCAGTCATACTCAGCTTTCACGTATGGGTCTTCAAATGCTTTTAACTTTAATGCTTCGAGCTTACTGAGCTTCCTTAAAGTCAAACTTCCATCACCATTATCAATCCATTCTATTGGATCACCTTCGTTCCAAGCCAAGTCTTTTTGTAATTCATCAGGTATTAAGAAGTAGCGTTCGCCATCTTCATTTTGTTCAATTTTCACTCGCACTAAATACATCCTCATACTAAATCTAAGGTATGTTATAGGTTTATCGCATTACAATCGATTAGGCAAAGAAGATAGCTGAAAAGTGTTAGATAAATCTGGGCTAAATTGGAACGGGACACTCACTCACGCGCCATGACAGATGGTCTTGACAATGACAACAATCAAGAGATCACAATAACTAAAATATACATACAAACGTTACAACTTAAAATGCTTTAAACATCATTAGTAATTTTTAACTGTAACGAGTCTTTTAACTGATTAGTCTTAAGATGGGAGCTTTAAAAACTTAAATCATCATAGATGCATTTACTGCGCATAGCAGTGAATGCATCTATGATGATCAACGAAGTCGCATCAGCGACGCACGTTACTGATCATATATAGATCCATAGGATCATAAGATCATAGGAGTAAAAACAAAGCTTAATAAAAGGAAATTTCCTAATTTTAAGCTTTGTTTGTGGTGGTGATAGCTTAATGTTAGGAAGTTAAAGCTTATTATTAGGAAATAACGCTTGTTCCAATAGCTTAATGTTAGGAAGTAAGCCTAATATTAAGCTTAATATTAGGAAATGAAACAATCCTAAAAATAGCTTAATAATAGGAAATTTATAACATTTCAAGACAGGAAAAGAGTAAAAATAACAAATAAACAGAGAGTTATAATTTTGATTTTGTCGTTCTTAGCTCAGACAATTCAGAAGCCATTCCGCTCCCAAATGGACCATGTGTTGTTTGCTCAGCCAAACGTTTTGATTCTTCAGATAAGAGAGAATCATTGCGTTCAATGATTACTTGCTTTTCAGATAATTGACTTAGGCGCTTTCTAGATACTTTTTGAGTCTTTCTCTCTTGACTAACCTCTTCTAGTTCCAATTGCATCAGACTTTTACTATCTAGATGTAACAAGGAACCTTCGCTCCAATGCAATTGAATTGGCCTTTTCCATTGTTGATCATATGGAATGTAATTCGCCTTGATATGTCGCAAGCGAGTCTCTTGGATTGTACCATCCTTTTTATCTACAACTTGATCTAAGTATAAATGCAGTTTCGATTTAGATAACGTCGAAGATAAACCTGAGCCAGAGACACTGTTTATAACGTCTTTTCCCCTACTCACATCTTTTGTTGGATGATGGACAACTAAAACGGCGGCATCTGCTTCCTGTGCGAGTTTTTCTAACGCTATTCTTATGTAATAGTCATCTTCAACAACGTTTGCAGAGCCAATGGCATCTCGAAGAGTATCTATAATTATGAGGTCAAATGATTTGGCCGTATTTATTAATTTATCTAGAGCTTTGGATGATTCTTGCCATTCTTTGGTATGTTTTGCTCCGCCTGAGCAACAAATAGGATCGGCATGACAGTAAATCCCCACATTTTCCTTCAAGCGCTCTTTCACACTAATCGAAAACCGCGACAAATGGGTTTGGATGCGAGGTAGAGTTCCAGGTAATGAATCTTCAATTGGCCAGATTAACGTTTTAAGCGCTTTGTTATTACTATGGCTTACCCCGATTAGTGGATATTCTGGTAACGCCATTTCATAAGCAATTGAAAGAGCGAGATAACTTTTTCCCGAATCAGGTGGAGCGATCAGAAAGCCAATACTACCTCTAAATAACCCTTTCAATATTTGTTCTTTCTGATTAGAGGCTAAATTACTGGTGATTTCCTGTTCGCTTAAGGCTATAACATCTTGATTATTTATAGAAGATGTCATTTTGTCGTCTCCTCTTTTTCGTCATCGCCGATATAAAGTAAGATATAATCTTTCTTTTTATCATGATTGTTTTTTTCTTGAAGTAGTAACCCAAAATCTCGATACAGAACTTCTTTTTTTAACACGACTTCAGTCATGGTATTGTTGATATGACGACTAACGTGCTGTTTTGATACTCTGATCTTATTTGCATAATAGTCTTTGATGAGCTCAGTTAAATACTTACCATGCAAGAATTCCCGTTTATGTGCATCAAGGTATTTACAAAAATCAGTGACAGCATGTTTTCCTGTCAGTTGTGGATAGACTTTTAAGAATCTTTTACGACTTATTGCCCCCTCTTGCCGTAAAGAAGCAGTAAACGTTTTATGTACACCGACAATAAAGTGAGTAATGGTATCGGCTCTAATTGAGCTTTTATTCTTGACTCCGTCCAGTACAAGTAGAGGGATGTAGTTACTGTCTACGAGTTTCATTCTTGTATGAAATTGTGGGAGTGTTTCGCCTTGTTTCTCGTAATCTAAGATTAACAGCATTTGTGAGAGTCTTTGTAGTCTCGTCATTACTGTGTTCTTGTTTGCCTTTTGATTTTTTAGATTAAGAAAATCAAATAAGGTAGTAAAATCACATAAAAAATAATCATATACACCACTAAACATTTTTGTATCTAGAAGATCGTGGTATTGATTAGAAAGCCTATCAATCTCGACGTTAATTTGTGCGATCTCAATCGCTTGTCTTAATGTTAATCCAGACAAATCAACATACATTCCTCCGACACTGACAATACCTTCTAGTAGATGTCTATCATCAGCTAAGCAAACAGCGCTATAGACATCAATACGAACAGTATCGAATTCTCTTTTGTTAGCTCCCTTTTTCCAGTATGGCTTGGAAAGACTGGTAGACATTAACGGTTTTTGAGCTAAAAGCTGCTGCTCTAAATGCCCTGGATCCGCGCTTATTTTTGACGTTAGGTCACGTGGAACTCGACCTGGGAGAAAAATGCAATCCATCAAAGTGGTAGTTGATGGTCTGTTGCCAAATGCTTCGTTGACTATTTCAGCCGGAAAGTAGCCTTCCAAATTATCCATATTACTACTCATTGCCTGTACCTATTTGCTTTTGATGAAGCATACCACATACCTTAAAAAGAGGAAAATGAGCTTTGAAAATGTGATTTATACCTTAAAATTAGACAATATATAGTCGTGTTAATGGTTTTTTAGCTTAATTTTAGGAAATGTCATTTATAGCTTAATTTAAGGAAGGTAAGAAATCTTAAGCTGTAGGGGATTCACGGTATTCTGTTTAGGTTAAACAGACTCTTTACCGTTTTAGCAACTCTGCGTAAACCCTCGCCCAATTCTGGCGGGGAGAAGTTAGGGTAGCGTTAACTACGATTTTATTGGGAATATTTTGTCAATGTTCAGGCTGAACATTCCAGCTGAATGCAAAAATAATTATTTAAAATTAATTGTTTTTAGCAATCTCGCCGTAAACCCTCGCCTATTCTGAGGGTGGGGATATGAGCCGAAAGTGCGATAGCACTTTAAGATAGAAAGAGGCTACTTGGTGATTATAATGCTCTATCCACACAGCATTATAATTTGTGTTGAGAGTAACAAAAGTACGCATTTACCCAACACAAGAACAAGCTGAGGTTATCTTATGTTGCGATTGAGTAAAACGGCAGAAACATAGTCAAGATAAGATTTGTAAAATTCGCTGAGAAGAGTGTGACTACTCACCGCCCTAATCGGGCGATACTTCTTATTTCGTTAGCCGTTGCTCGATAGTATCGAGACTTACTCAGCTTCCATCCTAAATGGCTAGGATGGCGAAAGCGATCAATTTACCCTAGTGACGAAAGACAGTGATACTCAACATCTTCACTCACGTAATACAGGTGCACCTTTACTCTTTGGGGAAGATGAAGTGATAGGCATCGCCAATCACTTTGCCGGAGAGAGCGCTACGTTCACTCATGTTGGGCATTATCTGCCTTTACTTATTGAGCGTATCGATGCCGTGGTCGTGCCAGCGTTTGTTAATGAATATTTGGAAGTGAAAGTCGAACTCGAAACCGGACTTATGTGGGATCAACTGCAACTCGAACCACTGAGCACCACATTCATGGTACAAAACCTCACCAATGAAGAACAAATGCTCAACCCGTTTATCATTTTGGCGTAAAACCTCCCCATTTATGGGGAGGATGTAAGGCATTGCTACGAAGTAGCAAAAATTAGTCAGGACGATTCTGACTCTCAATGTACCTAGTTAAAACTTCAAGACTTGCTCC
>NZ_VHTC01000063.1:0-4651 GCF_013048685.1 Vibrio sp. A8-1 | reverse complement strand
TTAGGGGCTTTCTTTCTGCTCATAACAAACAGGATGAAGCACTGGAATGATCACTCAATAGTAAAAAGTGGATCAAGTGCTGAGTGTCACACTTTTTCTGTCAATAGGGGCTTGGTGAACACTTACGCGGAAACTATTATATGCAGCATCACCACAAATAAACTTTCTAAATTCTTCTTTAAACCTATCGAAAAATGGCTCTGGTGAATCGCCAGCCCCCCCAAACTGAATCGTTGTGTTAGGTCCATTAGCCGACAACCATAATTTTATGACTTCTTCAGGCTCATTATCCTGTAGCATCTGATTAATACTATTAGCCTGATAAACTTTAAGCTCAGAAACCCACTCACCAATACTTGCATTAGGCAATTCCATTACAACATCTCCATTAAGTATTCTGAAGATATACAATGTGTTGTTTGGTGCAATTCTCTAGGATTAATCCCTCCTAAAGAAATACCACCACTGTTATCAGGAGCATAAGCACCGACCAAGATACCCACTATTTTATTGAGACGCGGTGAGAAAACCAATGAGCCTGATTGCCCAGGACGTGATTGAATATTGATAACAGCATACTTGCTCTTAATACCATTTGAATTAAGCAGAACCTTAGCTCCCACTTCAGCTTTTTGGAATGTTAGAACCCTTCGACCTTCAACACTATGTGGAAAACCAAAAATACCGACCTCTTCTGAAATACTAACCTCATCAAAACCACCAATTTCTGGAAGCCTTCCCGTTAGTTCTCCATCAATTTCTAAGATTGCTAAATCTTTAATCGGATCAATATCTACTATTTGAGCTTGTATTGGTCGACAACGATTATCCGATGTATCCTGATATGCATTAATGTCATTAATATGCGGCGCAAGAATTACAATACCTTCGCTTTGATTTCCAACTACATGGCGCGTAGTCGCTACTTTGTTTTTTGAAATGAAAAATCCTGTACCCAACATTTCAATATGTTGAGGCGTAACTTTTCCTATTGTAACTACTTGTTGAGTAAATAATTGCACTTGAATCTCCTTTGCAAACTAACGCCGCGTTAAGGGGTGAGTAACGCAACGACCAACTCACCGCATTACACTAAAAACTAATAAAATCAACGCATAACGAAAATGCTACGCGTTGCGAATCCCTCTTGAACGCTTTGTTATGTGAATTCTCGATTGAAACGCCGAACTTTTGTACGCACATTTTTCATAGGTGATGACGTATTAAACTGAATCATACGCCCCAAAGTCCATTGTTCATACCACGCAACACCATACAAATCATGATTACTTAAGCTTGAAATGAGTAAAAGGATCTCATTAATCGTAGACTCAAGTTCAATGAGTAAATCATTGTATTTCCAATCACGATACTCTTTGTGGAAGATTTCAGCGAGTAAGCCTAATTGGTTCCATTTATAACCAGTTTCTGGGAAATCTACATGTTGGTGTCGAGATCTTAGCTGATGCCATTTAAGAACTAGTTTTCCCCAACCAATCAAGTAAGCCACTGTATCACTAACACTAATGACCGTACCTTTGACGTTTCCCTCTACTCCAGATTTGCGAGATTTACTTTCCGGAATTGAACGATAGTCAGCCATGAGTTTCGGAAATATTGAGTTTATAGCTAACTCTAATTCATCCTTATTTTTTGGCACAGAAGACATTTTGATCTCCATTCACATAACGCCGCGTTAAGGGGTGAGTAACGCAACGACCAACTCACCGCATTGCACTAAAAACCAATAAAATCAACGCATAATGAAAATGCTACGCGTTGCGAATCCCTCTTTAACGCCTTGTTAGCTGGTTTTAGTAACTGCTACATGTTTGAATTTTTCACTAATTGGTCCCATGAACATCATGGCAATTAAGATACCCTCTAGTAAAATAGCAATTTCATTAAACATTGCCTCCCAACTATTCATAACAATAGGACCAACGAAAATAGACAAAGGTATAAATACAATTGAGATTACGATATAAAGAGTCCTTGCCCAACGTTTAAACTTCCATAAACCAACAGTTGAAACAGGTAGCAAAACCAATAATGCCAATGATGCCACCAATAAGAAAACCATTTCAAAGTTGGATACTTCTTTCTTTTCAGCCTGAAGTAAATACTCTTGTAAAATTGGAGGTAATGTTTCAGAAAGACTAAAGCCCGCAATAATACCAACTATTGAAGTAACTAAACCCGATATTAATATAACTCTAAATAATGTTGTGATTGACACTTTTTACTCCATAAATGTGATTAAATAAATGATTCACCAGCTAACGCCCTGCTAAGGGGTGAGCAACGTAACTACTAACTCACCGCATAACACTGTAAAAACTAAACCAAATGCATAACAAAAATGCTACGCGTTGCGAATCCCTCTTGAGCAGCTTGTTATATGCCTTTTGTACGCATATACTTAATGCGCACTTTACATACGCACTGGAGGCAGCATGAGAAACTCATACAGCACACAAGCACCAAAGAAGGCGACAAATTTAACTCTAAACAGTGAGTTACTCGCCGAGGCCAAACGCCTTAATATTAATCTTTCAGCCACAATGGAAAAGGCACTTGAAAAAGAAGTAAAACAACGCCTTAAAACTGAATGGCTAGAGCAAAATGCAGAAGCTATTAATGCATGCAATGAACTTACTGAAAATCACGGTCTATTTTCCGATTCTTACCGAGTATTCTAATGTCACAATTTTCGCTATACCAAAATAACGATAAAAGCACTTCAACAGCATACCCTTACTTTGTTGATGTTCAAAGTGAGTTACTTGATACACTGAATACTCGATTAGTTATTCCGCTAACACCCGTTGAGTTATTGGATAAAAAAGCGCCGAATCATTTATGCCCAATGATCCATATTGATCAAGGTGACTTTGTAATTTTAACTCACCAAATGGCCAGTGTCCCGACCAAGATTTTACGTGAACCAGTCAATGAGCTAAGTACTTTCAGAAATGAGATCATTGCAGCTATCGACTTTCTGATTACTGGCATATAACGCCCGGTTAAGGGGCAGCCAACGCCATTACCAAGCTTCCGCATAACACCGTAACCACAAAAAACCAACGCATAATAAAAATGCCGCGCGTTGGCTGTCCCTCTTGAACCGTTTGTTAGCTTACAGTTTTCCACAGAGTCTTTGATTGCTCTGCAAAACCAAGTTTTGTATAAAATTTTTGTGCATGACCATTGAATGCCATGACCTCAAGCTTTATTTGCTCTGCACCTTGAGATTTAGCCCAATCGCTACATTTAGCCATTAGTTGTGTCCCAATACCGGAAACTCGGACACTTTCATCGACTACAATCGTGCCAACACGACAAATCGGTATTTTAACTAGAAATGGAACTACTTCATTTTTACTAATAGTGGCAGTAATAAACCCAACTACAGCACCGGAAACTTCCGCTACAAGAAATAGCCTTGATTGATCATTTAAGGCACTAAGAAGAAACTCTTTTTCTTCGAAAGACGGTTCAACAAATGCTTCCGGAGCATTTTCAAAATGCATTATTCCTATTTGATAATTTAGACGCAAAAGTGAGTCTATATCTGATGCTTGAGCTTCTCTAATTTCCATTTTCGTTCTCTGAATATGATATGTAAGCTAACGCCGCGTTAAGGGGTGAGCAACGCAGCTACCAACTCACCGCATTGCACTAAAAACCAATAAAATCAACGCATAACGAAAATGCTACGCGTTGCGAATCCCTCTTGAACGCTTTGTTATGTGCGTGTTTCAGATTGACAAAGAATCCCTAACTCAGCCTGCTTCTTTTTACTTAAACCACTTGAAACAATTCTATAGGATTCAGATAGATAATAACGTAATTCATCATCAAGGCGACTTCCCGTTTCAGTTTGCTGAATCCATTTTATTCCTCGATTAGCAAAATATGGTGCTGGTCTGTAACCATCACAATTACTCAGAAAATCAAAGTTCAGGTCTGACACCTTAAAAGTAAATGCAGATTTCCCGTCAGAGCTCCAACCTCCGACCGCAAATACCTTATCGCCTACTTTCCATACATCAGAATTGCCCCACTGAACAACATGACTAGTCGCGGGGAAAGAGCCGCAGAATTCATTAAATTCATCGTAATTCATATTGTTCATCCTTGAAGCACATAACGCCGCGTTAAGGGGCAGCCAACGCTACTACCAACTTTCCGTATAACACTGTAACCACAAAAACCAACGCATAATAAAAATGCCACGCGTTGGCTGTCCCTCTTAAACGCCTTGTTATAAATCAGAATGGTATGTCATCCCATATACCAAATTTACTTCTCACTTCTTCTATTTTGCCTCGAAGCTCTTTAGTATCGTTCGATGTTATTGTCCCATTAGAGTTTTCTATGCTTGCAATAATTTTGGACAGTTCATCTAGTGTAATTTCTAAGTACGATAGTTTACTAGCTGTATCTGATTCAACTAAATCAAGCTGTGTGTTTAGCGAAATCATTTTTGACTTCAGATCATCGATTTCATTCGTATAAAGCGCTGAGGAATCCCCTGATGATTTTAAGAAAAATCATCAATTTAAGCTGGATACACATCTTGTCATGTGATCAAATGATTTCGCCAAAAAACAACAACCAGACAACAAGATGTGCGAACTCAATATCC
>NZ_VHTC01000062.1:0-4855 GCF_013048685.1 Vibrio sp. A8-1 | reverse complement strand
AAGGTTTCAATTAATTTGTCCATGCTCTTTCCTTGGAGGTATCTGTTCCTTTTGGTCGAATGATCAGATCGGGGAACGAGCAATTAGTTCCTCTGCCAGCTCAGTTTCTTATCCAGAGTTCAGGTAAATCATTAAATTGGGTACGGATTGTTCAACGCTTTCCTGTACGAATCATTATCGATAATCCTCCAGCATCTTTGATGCGTGTAGGGGCTTCAGCGGTTGCGGTAGTCAAGCATAGCGAAAATTGTGATGACCGTTCAAAAGAGTAATACTCGCGAGTTGATGTCGTATTTATGGTCTCAATCTCTGGAGGATTTACAGTCAGCGCCAGGGCGAGCGGGTTTAGCTTGGCGAATTGCACTGTTATGCGCTTTGGTAACCGCGGTCGGTATGATGTTTCAGATCCCTGAAGCTGCGATCAGCTGCTACCTAGTCATCTTTCTAATGAAGCCTGATGCGGTGGTCAATATTGTCACGGGTTTTGGCTTTCTCATCTTATTGCCCGGACTTATTGCGTTTTTGGTTTGGCTTATCAACCTAACGAATGGTTCGACGATGCATATCATGGCGGCTATTGTCGTCACTTCTGTTTTGCTGGTTTATCTTGGCGCGGCAACACAGCTAGGGGAGCAAGGTAGCGTAGCGGCGTTGATCATTGCTTTTTTACTTACTTTGATCGTTAAGGCACCGTTTGGCGAAGCGGCGAGCTTTGCACTGCGTGAAGCTTGGTTAATGGCTGCTATGCCGATGATATTAATGATCGGCTTTAATTTTCTACTCGGATTTTCACCAGTACAGCTATTACGGGATAAATTGCGCTCTCGATTGGCCGTGACTATTAAGGCATTAGAAACCGGTGACTCAGCCGCGTTACTTCAATATCTACGCGAAGGAAATAGTGCCTTTGAGCCGCAAGCGCTTACTGTAAAAGCACTTCGTTTAGTTAATCTTTCTGCCGCGCAACAGATAGCTACCGATATTCGTGCAGGTTTTAAACTCATGCTTGCTGTTTCCGCCTTACCCGCCTCTATGGATGCTGATCGCCGGGTCGCTCTAGTGGATGCTATTCGTGATATTGATGATTCACTTGCTCTGGGGAAGGCTCCCCAATGTTCAATTGCTCGTGCTCAAGATCTTGACACTGAAATGGGAGAAGCAGAGAAGCAGGCCTGGGATGCGCTCCGTTTACTTGCGGGAGCGAGTGAGCCTGAAATCGTGTCGACAAGCAAGCCCGCATTTGTTGCCCCAGACGCTTTCACTAATCCTGCCTACACTCGTTTTGCGTTCAAAACGACCTTAGCTGCGATGATTTGTTTTCTTATCTATACCGCTATCGATTGGCAAGGCATTCATACGGCGATGATTACTTGCTATGTAGCAGCATTAGGAACGACAGGAGAGACTTTACACAAGTTGGCGCTGCGCATTGTTGGGTGTTTGATAGGAGCATCACTTGGCATTGCCTCTATCTTTTGGGTGATACCTTATATCGATGATATTGCTTCGTTAATGGTATTGATATTTTTAGGCTGCTTAATTAGCGCTTGGATTTCAACTGGGCCAGAGCGTAGTTCTTATGCTGGTGTTCAGGTAGCGCTCGCCTTTCTTCTCACCGTATTGCAGGGTTTTGGTCCGAATCTGAGTTTGGAAACCGCGCAAGGTCGAATTTTTGGTATATTGCTCGGTAATGTTGTGGTTTATCTGATTTTTTCTCGTCTTTGGCCCGCGCCTTTAGAGGGCGAGGTCCGTACATTATTTTCTCGTGCTCTATCGGAGTTGGCTCGGATGGCTAGGTTACCTTCCCATCAACGCATACAGGCTTTGGGGCATACTGCTGCCGTAGAATCGTTAGTCGGAAAATGTGATGAAGCGTTGTGTCTATTGCCGTTTGAGCCCAAATGGTTACGCCCGCCACCAAAACGTGAAGTGGCTCTTAAAAAAGCGATGGATGAAATAGAATCGCTCAATAGAGCCATTTGGTTGAGCGATGAAACGGACCTTGGACCACTTGCTGATTTACTTGATGATCTTGCACTACGATTTCAAGATAAGTCCGGAGAGCCCGGTTCTTATAATATTGAATTGAAAGAGCGTTCTGATCTTTCCTCATCATTTATTGATTCACTGGATCACGTTATGGAGGCAGCATGATAAATAACGGTCGATATTATTTGCGATGTCGTGTTTGTTCTTCATTCATCGTATTAATGATGGTTTTGATAGTCTCTGGCTGCGTATCTAATGTGGATCACAGGGTGTCTCCAGCTCCGGATCAGCCATGGGTACCACGTGATGAGGATAAAACCGCATTATGGAGTTTGGCTGGTTCCGATGATAGTCAGCCCACTCCAACTCATGTTATTCCAGACTTCAGTATTCCCGAAAACCCTGCTCGTGCGCAATTTAGGCAAAATGAGTTTATTGATTCTGAACAACGCTATGGGCTCCCTGAATTGATTGATTTGGCACAACGAACGAATCCAGAAACACGAGCGGCTTGGCAACGCGCGAGACAAGCGGCAATTGCGGTTGGCATGGTCGAAAGTACTTACTTACCTTTCATTGCAGCAAGTGTTGTGGGAGGATCTCAGACGGTCACCGTTCCATTACCGGAAATTTTCGGCCAGCGTCATATCGATAATACAGAACAAGGCAGCGCACAAATACTGTCACTTCAATGGCTTCTGTTTGATTTTGGACAGCGAAAAGCGCTTACAATGGAAGGTCAGCAGGTTGCGGTAGCAGCAAATATTTTATTCAATGGCACACATCAAAAATTGATTTTCGATGTCTCTCAAGCTTATTACGGTTATGGTGCAGCCATTCAACGGCGAAGTTTTGCTGAGGAGGCCTTACACAACGCTCAAGATATTCAAGCGGCGGTTGCAGCAAGAGCGGATCAAGGGCTCGCTACGACCATGGATGTCGCTCAAGCACGGCAGGCCGTCGCTCAGGCTAAATTTCGTCGTATTCAGGCTATTGGTGATGAGCGTACGGCTTATTATCATCTGCTTGCCATTGTCGGTGTTAATAGCGAATTGAACGTTGATGCTGCTAATATAACGCAACACCCCCTTCCTAAACCCATTGATACTCCTATGGATAGGCTAATACAGCAAGCCTTATCACAACGTCCTGATGTTGCAGCAAGTTACGCCGCTTTACAGGCGAGTAAAGCTGGTGTTGATGCGGCTCAGGCGGGTTACTTACCCAAGGTTTATTTGGGTGCAAGTGCTAGCTGGGGATCTGGAAATTTCGATATTTCTGGTCTTCCCTCAATCAGTCAGCAGGGATCTGGGAACAGTGTTCTCTTGGGAATAACCGTACCTATTTATGATGGCGGTTTAAGAAGTGCGCGGGTTACAGAGGCTAAGTCTCGATTTGAGGCTGCTGAGGATGAGTTTCAGCGGGTACAAAATGCTGCCGTAGCAGAAATTATTGCTGCACATAACGCTTTACGCACGGCACATGAAGCCTATCATGCAGCAACCGAGCTGGTTGCAGCTGCGTCAATTACTTACGAAGCCGCCATTGCCGCTTATCGTAATGATATCGGTACGATTGATGCAATCACAGTCGCAGATACGGCATTACTTGATGCCCGACAAGCGCAAGGGGATGCTCATGTGGCGACACTTATTAGCTCAGTTAACTTAGCTTTTATTATGGGTAAACTGACTTCGCGCGAGAGCTTGCTCTGAAGTTAAAAATGCAGCCTCTAAGACGATAGCCATTGTTATTGGATTATCTCTGTTTTTTCTTAAGTCAGATTATTCATCCGCTTAGATAATTGAGATGGCAATATAACTACTACTGAAATATATCGCTTTCTAGCATTCAGGGCTTTACGCATTAATTTTTGACAATAGGTAAAGAAATAACATGAGCAATATTAAAAGTTTTAAGCCTTTTTCTATCGCTAAAATATATTTATTAGCCGTTTTGCTGGTCTTTAGTCTCTTCTATGTGCATGCATGGTTAATATTTGATGTCGCTGGAGATTTTCTACGAGCTCATCCTTGGTTTATTGAGCACTTTAGCCCGAGCTACGCCGGAAAGATAATTATCCTATGCTGTTTTATGATCCTATTTTTTGCCCATTTACTTGAGGTTGTCGGGTGGGGGATATTTTTGCGTTGGGCTGGATTAGTGTCTTCGGTCACAGAGGGATTATACTTTGTTGGTACTTCAATCAGTACTCTAGGTTATGGTGATGTTGTACTTACGAAGCCTTGGCGACAGATTGGGCCAATAATTGCTATCGCTGGAGTGCTTAAGTTCGGATGCTCAACGGCTTTTCTCTTCTTTGTAATCCAAACTGTGTGGGAAAATAGTTTCTAAAAACAGGTAATTACTATCATTTAAGGTGCTTTATCGCTGAGTATTACCATCAAAATATCATCATTACTCGGTGACACTTCCCCCCTTCTTTATCGCCCCATCTTCTAATCAGACCAGTTATACTTCTCATTTGTTTGATTGATAATTGTTTGTATTCGCATTATTGTTTGTGTTAATTTGTTGTTGCTGCTATGAGAAAGAATCACTTGTGGAGAAGATATTATTGTTTTTCCCTGCGTGACGTTATGCCACTTCAGCCTTGTAAACCCTCGAGGAATTAACCAAAAAATGGACATAAATACGGCCCCGATTAATCTTGTTAGACCGACCCTGAAGCGCTGTGCCCAATGATTATCCCTCGGGTGCGAATCGCGAAAAGTTATCGTGAGCTTACGGCAGCGTAGCTCAACTTATTTCAATTAACCTGATTTAATCATTGTAACTAAATCAACCCGGTCACAATGATGCCAGATAAACTCCTTAACACCCTCGCTAACTTTGAACAGTGGCG
>NZ_VHTC01000061.1:0-5337 GCF_013048685.1 Vibrio sp. A8-1 | reverse complement strand
TCAATGACATTCGAAAAATACCCCAACATTAAATCCTGGTTTTGTTGTGGTATAGCTATACCTTCAATTTTTTTCTTATCTAAGTATTTCTCGCATTTTTCAAGATACTTTTCGTATAGCTCCGTAGGTGAAAAAGAAGACGCTAAGACATATGCCCTAAATTCTAATAAATAGAACAGAACTTGGCGTGTAGTTCTAAGCTTTTCAGTTCTAATTTTGAAGAAGTAACCAAAGCCACTAAAGATCGCACTTAATGTGATCCCAACGATACCTATTAGCGATGCAACAACCTGAACTTCCATGCTTTCTCCGAAACGGCTAACGCCCGCTTAAGGGGCTGACAACGCTACTACCAACTTTCCGCATAACATCGTAACCACAAAAATCAACGCATAATGAAAATGCCACGCGTTGGAAGTCCCTCTTGAAGCGTTTGTTATGTTTTATTACCTATTGATTATATTGAACTTTTACAAAATTCATTTGTTCGAAGCAGTTTAACTCAAAATGATAAACTTGCCTACTTTCAGCAATCATTGGTGCCGATAAGATCCCAAACAAGTTGAAGCGAATTAGCCTGCGGAATCAATGAGCAAACCACACAAAAGAAAGAGACCTTTCAGCAACAATCGAACCTTTTGCGTACACAATTTATCAGAGCAGAGCCGGATAAAAACGCACATTCGCCGATAAACTTGCGCTAACCAAACACTGTCAGCAAACTAGATGCCAATGAGATCCCAAACATGCTGAAGCGAAATAACCTGAGGAATCAAGGGGTCAACAACACCAAAGGAAAAGACCTTTCAGCGACAATCGAATCTTTTGCGTACACAATTTATCAGAGCAGAGTTGGCCAAATAAACTCAAGCATCGATCAACTTTCAATCGCCACCAAAAAGAACAATAAACCCATAATATCAATAAATTAGAATAGGAAAACTTCTAAATCAGACGGAATTTTCCCATTAAAAATTTTGAATTGATCTTGCTGAGGCTCAATAAAACATAACGCCCGCTTAAGGGGCTGACAACGCTACTACCAAGTTTCCGCATAACACTGAAACCACCGAAATCAACGCATAATAAAAATGCCGCGCGTTGGAAGTCCCTCTTGAAGCGTTTGTTATGCTTTATTACTTATTGATTATATTGAATTTTTATAACGTTCATTGGTTAAATCCACTTTAACTCAAAATGATAAACTTGCCTACTTTCAGCAAGCATTGTTTCCGATAAGATCCCAAACAAGTTGAAGCGAATTAGCCTGCGGAATCAAGGAGCAAACAACATCAAAGGAAAAGACCGTTCAGCAACAATCGAACCTTTTTCGTACACAATTTATCAGAGCAGAGCCGGACAAAAACGCACATTCGCCGATAAACTTGCGCTAACCAAACACTGTCAGCAAACTAGATGCCTATGAGATCCCAAACAAGTTGAAGCGAAATAGCCGGTGGAATCAATGAACCAGCAACAACAAAGAAAGAGACTTTTCA
This sequence comes from Vibrio sp. A8-1, assembly GCF_013048685.1. Taxonomy (NCBI): domain Bacteria; kingdom Pseudomonadati; phylum Pseudomonadota; class Gammaproteobacteria; order Vibrionales; family Vibrionaceae; genus Vibrio; species Vibrio sp. A8-1. The sequence goes on along the minus strand of NZ_VHTC01000061.1, from coordinate 3,838 downwards.
GCAACAATCGAACCTTTTGTGTACACAATTTATCAGAGCAGAGTTGCCAAAAAAGCACAAGCATCGTTCAACTTTCAATCGCCACAAAAAATAAACTCATAATATCAATGAATTAGAATAGGAAAACTTCTAAATCAGACTGAGTTTTCCCATTAAAATTTATATATTGATTTTGCTGAGGTTCAATAAAGCATAACGCCCAATTAAGTAGCCCGAAACGCAACTACCAACTTTCCGCACAACACCGTAATCACTAAACTCAACGCATAATAAAAATGCCACGCGTTGAGGGTCTGCTTAAATTGTTTGTTATATTTCAGTTACATACAGCCACTGAAACACCAAACAACCTTTAAAAATAGTACATAACATCAAAAGCTTAACGTCAGTTGAGCCAGATTTCGATACAAAAAAACAATTAATTTTAAAGTCGAATCAAGCTTACCCATTGATTCTGATGATAAATATCAGAGAAATAAGCCATTAATGTAAACCAAATAAAAAGAGCTGCTAAATGTGATTAAACAATAATGTTCGTCAGACATTGATAAACTTGATCTAATCAACTGCTATGCTTCACAAGAAATCATCAACCAGCAAAACACTCACATTACCACTTAACTTTTAAATTTGTAGTACGTTGAATTTAAGAGAAATATAACGCCCGCTTAAGGGGCTGACAACGCTACTACCAAGTTTCCGCATAACACCGTAACCAGCAAAATCAACGCATAATAAAAATGCCACGCGTTGGAAGTCCCTCTTGAAGCGTTTGTTATGTGCGTACTAACGATGATCGCTGCTTAATTGCAACAAATCCCACTTATTTCCATAAAGATCCTGAAATACTACAACCGTTCCATACTCTTCAATTCGTGGCGATTCGTTGAAAACAACACCGTTCGCTTTCATCCGCTCATAATCTCGCCAAAAGTCATTCGTTTGTAGAAATAGGAAAACTCTACCGCCAGTTTGATTACCGATAAACTGAGTTTGTTCATCTGTACTCGCTTGAGCTAACAGTAAATTTGTCCCATTCGAATTGGGTGGTGAAACTTGAACCCATCGCTTACCGCCACCTAAATCGGTATCTTCAACTAGCGTAAACTGAAGCTTTTTAGTATAGAAATCAATGGCATCATCGTAGTTTTCGACGACAAGGGCGATATTGCCAATTTGCTGTTGGACGACTTTAGGCATAATTGCTTTCCAATAGTTTAAACACCTGATTCTATACTACTTTTGAACATTTACCGAAAGCACATAACGCCGCGTTAAGGGGTGAGCAACGCAACGACAAACTCACCGCATCACACTAAAAACTAATAAAATCAACGCATAACGAAAATGCCACGCGTTGCGAATCCCTCTTTAACGCCTTGTTATGTGTTTTTCCGCTCATTTAAAAGGTTTTGATATCGTTTTTCACCAATAAACCAAGCTATAGCATTTAACGGAATACCAATACCAAAAAAAATTATTGCCAATATAGGTAGACCAGTGAAAAACTCTTCCCATTGACTCTGATTGGTGAAGAAAGCCACACCCAAAAACCTACCGACAACAACCGCTCCACCCATAATAAGTGTCTGAGTAAAAGTATAATAGATCAGTCCTTTACGCCTTTTGCTTTCCCATCTTTTAAACCATTTATCCTGAAACTTCGTCATCTAACCTCCTTGATGCCAACGTTGGTTTCATTAAGCTTAGTCATATGAATCGGATGTACTACTTTGCTATTAACTTTTACGAGAAATGTCCCGAAATCGCATTAACACATAACGCCCGCTTAAGGGGCTGACAACGCTACTACCAAGTTTCCGCATAACACCGTAACCACAAAAGCCAACGCATAATAAAAATGCCACGCGTTGGAAGTCCCTCTTGAAGCGTTTGTTATGCTTTATTACTTATTGATTACATTGAACTTTTATAATGTTCATTTGTTCCGGTCACTTTAACTCAAAATGACAAACCAACCTACTTTCAGCAATCATTGTTGTCGATAAGATCCCAAATAAGTTGAAGCGAAATAGCCTGTGGAATCAATGAGCAAACAACACCAAAGAAAGAGACTTTTCAGCAACAGTTGAACCTTTTACACATACAATTTATCAGGGCAGAGCCGGACAAAAGCGCACAATCATCGATAAACTTGCGCTAACCAAATACTGTCAGCAAGCAAGAAGCCAATGAGATCCCAAACATGCTGAAGCGAAATAGCCGGTGGAATCAATGAACAAGCAACAACAAAGAAAGAGACCTTTCAGCAAAAATCGAACCTTTTGCAAGCACAATTTATCAGGGCAAAGTTACCGAAAAAGCACAAGCATCGTTCAACTTTCAATAGCAACAAAAAAGAACAATAAACTCATAATATCAATGAATTAGAATAGGAAAACTTCTAAATCAGACTAATTTTTCCCATTAAAATTTATATATTGATTTTGCTGAGGCTCAATAAAGCATAACGCCCGCTTAAGGGGCTGACAACGCTACTACCAAGTTTCCGCATAACACCGTAATCACTTAAGCCAACGCATAATGAAAATGCCGCGCGTTGGAAGTCCCTCTTGAAGCGTTTGTTATGTTTTATTACCTATTGATTATATTGAACTTTTACAAAATTCATTTGTTCGAAGCAGTTTAACTCAAAATGATAAACTTGCCTACTTTCAGCAATCATTGGTGCCGATAAGATCCCAAATAAGTTGAAGCGAATTAGCCTGCGGAATCAATGAGCAAACAACACCAAAGAAAGAGACTTTTCAGCAACAGTTGAATCTTTTGCGTACACAATTTATCAGAGCAAAACCCGACAAAAAAACAAAAGCATCGATCAACTTTCAATAGCCACAAAAAAGAACAATAAACCCATAATATCAATAAATTAGAATAGGAAAACTTCTAAATCAGACGGAATTTTCCCATTAAAATTGTTTAATTGATCTTGCTGAGGCTCAATAAAACATAACGCCGCGTTAAGGGGCAGCCAACGCCACTGCCAAGCTTCCGCATAACACCATAATCACAAAAAACCAACGCATAATAAAAATGCCACGCGTTGGCTGTCCCTCTTGAACGCTTTGTTATGCATATCTAATCAGTGCATCAAATGCTCTTTTAATAGGGTCTGGGATTTCAGATACATCAAGATGGCGACCAATGATTTCTCCCCAATCAAAGCTTTTATTTGGCCAGTCGTCAATTCTTTCTGCACTGTTTATGGCAACTAACTTTTGACGAATTAAGCTCCTCAACTTAGGCGCAAATTTTTGGTTAGCTTGCAAAGTGTGCCCTTGTTGCGCCATCGGAATTGCATCGATAATACTTATAATATCTTGCTCTGTGATTTCAATTTCTTCACCATACACTTCACGCACTATCTGCGGCCATAGGCCAGTAGGTAACGAATCTTCTAGGTCTTGCTTACCTACAACAAATGTTTGTTCATCTTCCTGCTTGTTTGTGTCAGCATCAAAGATATATATAGATAAATCGTCTCGCTTAGCAAAACCGTCAATTAAACTATCTAACAAATCGTTTGCTACATCTTCGTTGGTACACCCTTTTAAGTTTATCAACTGAATATTATTTTCACGCAGTGTGCAACCTGTATACTTGTGGTAGAGCAACGGGATTAAAGCTTGCTCGGTATTACCTTCTACAACAAGGAATTTATTGAAAAACAGGAAGTCACTATTCAATACACCCAATGTATCGAAAATATCCCCTACCTCCGCTATAGCTCCTATTTTGGTATAACTATTTTCAATTTTGAAAGTATTTATGTCTTCTAGCTTAGAGGCATTAACGAAAATCGTACTATGAGTGCTAA
>NZ_VHTC01000060.1:0-5797 GCF_013048685.1 Vibrio sp. A8-1 | reverse complement strand
AGGATATTGAGTTCGCACATCTTGTTGTCTGGTTGTTGTTTTTTGGCGAAATCATTTGATCACATGACAAGATGTGTATCCAGCTTAAATTGATGATTTTTCTTAAAATCATCAGGGGATTCCTCAGGGCATAGTAGCAAATGTATTTAAAGGTAATAAAGCAACTTATTTTAATATAGACAAACCATTTCCTAATCAAACATTAAATATAGTGATTTGGGATAATAATTTAGATGGTTTTGAAAAGCGATTTGGTAATCTGTCTAAGTTTAATGATAGACGAGTTTGTGCGAGAGGGAAGATTATGGAGTATAGAAATAGCTTGCAGATGCAAGTATCAAATCCTCAGTTTCTTCGGTTAATGAATTAATCTTGGGTGGGTTATCCAGCTTACTCGCCTTTGCTCCTTTGAGAACTTTGCCATTCACACTGATGATAGGTAAGTCACTGTTTATACGGTGCTCATTAACCCAACCGACCATGGCATCTAGAAGCGTTTCAAGCACAATCGTTCGCATGACGGCCGCAATGTTATGGCGAGTAGGTAGGTGGCCAAATTTACTGTACCACTACAGAGTGGCTTAAGAAAGATAAGACTAATTAACTTTCTTACCGCTACATCTAATGCACTATAACTTATTTGATGTGTAAATAAGCAACTCGATACTTCGTCTGCTGGTTACCGGTTAGACTATGAGCTGTTTGTGTATGTGCTTGCCGTAGGCAAGCAGGAGAAAATCAAGGTTTCCTCGTCTGTCAAAAAGCGATCCTGATATGAAGCGAAGCGGGAATAAAAAACGTAACCGTTCACCAGTAGGTAATTGACTTTTGTCTACAGACTAAGAACGTTTGGATATGGCTGACGCGCGGTTACCGCCTGTACGATCTGCGTCAGTACAGACAAGCTGGATAAGCCACGTTTCTTGCAGGTTTCTACTAGCGTGTGCATTCGGCCTCTGAACTTGTCGCCAGCATCTGAGGTTGTACCAAAGCTGATTTTGCGTTGAATAACGCTGCCACGGATGCGCCGTTCTGCTTCATTGTTGGTAAGCGGGATGGATTCATGCTTCAGGAACAGCCATAAGCTTTGCCGATGCTGCTCCAGCTTTTCGCAACGACCTTTATACCTTTTAACCACGATCGACCGGCCCTTTTCAAGCCAGTAGTCGAACGCTTTTTGAAGCCTGAGTATCCGGCGCATGTATTGCTTATGGCACAGCTCATTCTGTTCGAAGCGATGACGAGTTCTGAAGATAGCACTGGCGATAAAAGTCAGATTCCGGCCAACTCTGGCGGTAAAACCTCCGCCACTGTAATCAGCGATTTGCTGCAGGTTTCGTTTAATATGGGACCAACAGAGTTGGCGTTGGCCCTGTGGTATCCAGTTATAGCTCGGACACTGGTCACTGATGACCACGCCGGAATATTCATCACCTAGGATGAGCTTTGCTGAGTGACTTGAACGCGAGTACAGGATTTTCTCGTAAACCAGGTCGTCGCTACTCGCCAACCAACACCAACGCAGACTGGATTCATCATTTCTTGGATGAGAGGTTTCATCAATATGAACCATGGGGGCTTTTTGGATGCCAACCCGAATAGCCTGATGTAGCGGCGTCAGCATTGAAGCCACTTTGGTTTGTGCCTCACTGATGGCTCCGATGGAGAATGTGGTGCCTAACTGTTCTTTGAGCAGAGACTGTATTTTACGGACACTCAGGTGATACTGCCCAGCCAGAACAGCAGTATAGCTGAGCAGGTTTGGGCCCATGATGCCTTGCGGCGCTCCTTCTGGTAATCGAGCTCTACTCACTTCTCTGCAATGTTGGCATTGTCCTGAGTAAAGTTGGTATTCCGTAATATCTACATGGGGATTTGGTATTTCATGGGTCTGGTGACGATAAAAAGGTTTCTTGTGATAAACCATCTTCGATTCACCACAGCAAGGGCAACAGGTATCAGGCCAGCACTCAACCACAGAGTCTGTTTCTTTCAGTGCTGAGAGTAGTCGTTGATGCCCTGTGTGACCCGGTTTAGCTCCTCTCGGATTGCGATCACCAGAGCTTTGAGCTTTTTTCGTTCAGCTCGCTCTTTCGGTCCGTCGGATGAAGGCGGCTTTGATGAGTTGGAGCCACTGGTCTTGAGTTTATCTTCATACTCACGAAGCTGTGCCCACAGCTCTTCGATGAGTGCGTTAGCTTGATGGATATCAGAGGCGACGGGTGGCGCGTCTGCAAATTTGGATTTTTTCTTTTTCATGCTCTGATGATGAAGGATGAAAATGATCACTCAAGAGAAAAAAGGGGATCCAGTGCTATTGGTCACACTTTAGAGGCTGTCAATGGGGGACTGGTGAACGGTTACTAAAAAACGGTTGCAACAAACGCAGTTTTACTGCGCTATTCAACGCGAGCGTTATGCATTAGGAGGCAATGAGCATTGAGCACTGTCGAGGGTTGGGCTAAGCAAATTGTTGCCAAAGAGCTGGGCGAGATAGTTGAAGTCCATGATGATGGTTCTGAACCTGGAATGTATGATCTTATGATAGGATCAAAGAGCTCTCCTAAATACGCTATTGAATGTGTTGGTGCAGTCGACCCCGTCGCAACTGAAACATGGAATGTTGGCCCACCATTAAGGTTAACTCAGCTGGTGATTGGCAGCTGAGGTGCTTTAACGCAGAATTATTCAATGCCTTGGATGGTTTGGGAATAACTTCCTTGTGCATGTATCGACCCGCGGGAAGTAGTAATGCTCATTAACTTTCAATTAGCGTAATGTTTAACAACTTGAAAGCAGTTTCATCTCGCATGTTGCGACTACAAAATACGCACCTTACGAGACAGAGTAAAAGCTCCGCCCTATGGTCTCGTTCATACTTTGCTTGCACTGCTGGCGGTGCAACAATTGAATGCCTAAAGTCTATGTAGAGAGTCAATCTACTCTAGATTAAGACGCTATCGCGTCTTACGCCTTATATCCCCGCCCTCATCGGGCGCAGGTTGACGGCGAAATGGCTAAAATGCATAACAAGGTATGCACGGTGACAGCCTCTTCGTTACGGCTTCTCCTCCACTACAAATCTGCGCGTGTTGGCGGCGTTATGATTCACCCAGACTCAGTAAAATATCTTGATATCTCGGTAAAAATTTTCATGCGCGCCTAGGGCGATAAGTTCAAGAGTTACCGTCCCATCTTGATAGCTGTAGCCAAGAAGAGTGAGTTGCTTAACCATTTTGAATTTATAAACACGGAGAAAGGACAAATCTCCTTTTTTCTGCTCGCCTAAAAGTGGATCTTCGATAAGCGCTTTGACCGCATTGTCGAGATCCACTTTCTGATTTTGGTGGAGTTTTTTAACGGTTTTTTTGAATGATGGTGTTTGAAGAACCTGTGTAATATTAGCCAAAGTTGTATGCCTCAAGTTTACCGGCTTCTTTTTCAGCTTTAGCTATAATAGCTTGTCGAACAAATTCATAAGGTAAATCTGGGTTATCTTCCATCATTTCCCCAATTTTAGCCCAGTGTTCAATTTGTTTTGGTGTAGTGCGATTCAATGCTTTAGCCATGATAGCGGCTTTATCTACGAGGTCTTGATCAAGGCGTATGCTAGCGGTAGACATAATGTGCTCCTTTATTTAAATCTTTAATAATTGTAGCGTGGCGCTACAAAGGTAGCAAGGTGAATCAGAATAAACTCTTCAAGGGGGACAGCTAGCGCGTGGCATTTTTATTATGCGTTGATTTTGGTAGTTACGGTGTTATGCGGAAAGTTGGTAGTAGCGTTGTCAGCCCCTTAAGCGGACGTTAGCTGCTTACAAGTTCGCATGTTCCATTAGCTGTACAAGTTGGTTTTTTAGTCATATACTTGTCTCATTAAACGTACATGTGGAGGTTTTATGAGAATTGTATCTTTTACCGAAGCTAGAAATAGCTTGAAGAGCGTTTTGGATGCTGTTGTTAATGACGCAGATACAACCGTGATCACGCGTCGTGATTCTGAAGATGCCGTTGTTATGTCACTGGATTATTACAATAGCTTAATGGAAACGGTTCATTTACTTCGTTCTCCGGCAAATGCAGAGCACTTACATCGTTCAATTGCTCAATTTAAAGCGGGTAAGGTGAGCCAAAGAGATTTAATCGATGAGTAGTCGTTTATTATCTTGGACTGATGAATCTTGGAATGATTATGTTTATTGGCAGACGCAAGACAAGAAAACACTTAAACGTATAAATAAACTCATCACGGATGTTAAGCGTTCTCCTTTCGAAGGCATAGGTAAACCTGAACCACTAAAAGAAAATTTATCTGGTTTTTGGTCGCGACGAATAGATGATACGAATAGGCTAGTTTATGCGGTTGATGATAGTGCTATCACAATCATTTCTTGCCGTTATCACTATTAATTTAGGCTTTATCGTCAGGCAGCTATACAAACGCTTCAAGAGGGACAGCCAACGCGTGGCATTTTTACTATGCGTTGGTTTTTGTTGTTACGGTGTTATGCGGAAACTTGGTAGTAGCGTTGTCAGCCCCTTAAGCGGGCGTTATATGCCAGTAATCAGAAAGTCGATAGCTGCAATGATCTCATTTCTGAAAGTACTTAGCTCATTGACTGGTTCACGTAAAATCTTGGTCGGGACACTGGCCATTTGGTGAGTTAAAATTACAAAGTCACCTTGATCAATATGGATCACTGGGCATAAATGATTCGGCGCTTTTTTATCCAATAACTCAACGGGTGTTAGCGGAATAACTAATCGAGTATTCAGTGTATCAAGTAACTCACTTTGAACATCAACAAAGTAAGGGTATGCCGTTGAAGTGCTTTTATCGTTATTTTGGTATAGCGAAAATTGTGACATTAGAATACTCGGTAAGAATCGGAAAATAGACCGTGATTTTCAGTAAGTTCATTGCATGCATTAATAGCTTCTGCATTTTGCTCTAGCCATTCAGTTTTAAGGCGTTGTTTTACTTCTTTTTCAAGTGCCTTTTCCATTGTGGCTGAAAGATTAATATTAAGGCGTTTGGCCTCGGCGAGTAACTCACTGTTTAGAGTTAAATTAGTCGCCTTCTTTGGTGCTTGTGTGCTGTATGAGTTTCTCATGCTGCCTCCAGTGCGTATGTAAAGTGCGCATTAAGTATATGCGTGCAAAAGGCATATAACAAGCTGCTCAAGAGGGATTCGCAACGCGTAGCATTTTTGTTATGCATTTGGTTTAGTTTTTACAGTGCTATGCGGTGAGTTGGTAGTTGCGTTGCTCACCCCTTAGCAGGGCGTTATGTGCCACTAAGGTTCATCAGAACAAATCACTATGAGAGCCAATTCTAGCTAATTGGAGTTGGCCATCAAAAATGCGATAAATGAGCACTAGATCTGGTTTAACGTGGCAGTCACGGAATCCAACCCATCAGCCAGTTAGAGGATGATCAACATTTTTAGGGTCGAGTTTTTCGACTCTTTGCAGCTTTGATATGATGTTGCCGACTTCAATGATGTTCGAAATCGGCATTTTTGTGATTTTTTTGAAGTCTTTTTTGAATTGTGTTGAGTATTCTAAGCTATACATTCTTCACTTTGCCTTCAGTTAGCTCAGTAAGCATAGCGTCAACAGATTCTGCTTTATGCCCATGACCTTGAACGAGTTCATTCATTGCAGAACTCGTTGTTTCATTTGGTTGAGGCACACGTAAGTCAAATGGAATACCACCATGATTAATCACGGCTTTTGCAAAAATTTTAATAGCTTGTGATGTACTAAGACCCATTTCGTCACAGATGCTAGTAAA